>NZ_JAJNOF010000034.1:0-1185 GCF_027854495.1 Stenotrophomonas sp. PI_27 | reverse complement strand
TTACTCGATGATCTTCGAGACCACGCCGGCGCCGACGGTACGGCCGCCTTCGCGGATGGCGAAGCGCAGGCCTTCGTCCATGGCCACCGGGTTGATCAGGGTGACGACCATCTTGACGTTGTCACCCGGCATCACCATTTCGACGCCTTCCGGCAGTGCAGCGGCGCCGGTGATGTCGGTGGTGCGGAAGTAGAACTGCGGACGGTAGCCGTTGAAGAACGGAGTGTGGCGGCCGCCCTCGTCCTTCGACAGGACGTACACTTCGCCTTCGAACTTGGTGTGCGGCTTGATCGTGCCCGGCTTGGCCAGCACCTGGCCACGCTCGACGTCGTCACGCTTGGTGCCGCGCAGCAGCAGGCCAGCGTTGTCGCCTGCCTGACCCTGGTCCAGCAGCTTGCGGAACATTTCAACGCCGGTCACGGTGGTCTTCTGCACCGGACGGATGCCGACGATTTCGATTTCGTCGCCAACCTTGATCACGCCGCGCTCGATACGACCGGTCACCACGGTGCCGCGGCCCGAGATCGAGAACACGTCTTCCACCGGCATCAGGAACGGCTTGTCGATCGCACGCTCCGGCTCCGGAATCCAGCTGTCCAGCGCGTCGACCAGCTTCAGGATGGCCGGCACACCGATGTCGCTCTGGTCGCCTTCCAGCGCCAGGCGGGCCGAACCGGCGATGATCGGGGTGTCGTCGCCCGGGAACTCGTACTTGCTCAGCAGTTCGCGCACTTCCATCTCGACCAGCTCGAGCAGCTCGGCGTCGTCGACCATGTCGGCCTTGTTCAGGAACACGACGATGTACGGCACGCCGACCTGGCGCGACAGCAGGATGTGCTCACGGGTCTGCGGCATCGGGCCGTCAGCGGCCGAGCACACCAGGATCGCGCCGTCCATCTGGGCGGCACCGGTGATCATGTTCTTGACGTAGTCAGCGTGGCCCGGGCAGTCAACGTGGGCGTAGTGACGGATCGGGGATTCGTATTCGACGTGCGCGGTCGAGATCGTGATACCACGAGCCTTTTCTTCCGGCGCGGCGTCGATCGAGGAGTAATCCTTGAACTCGCCACCGAAGCGCTCGGCACCGATCTTGGTCAGTGCGGCGGTCAGCGTGGTCTTGCCGTGGTCGACGTGACCGATGGTGCCGACGTTGACGTGCGGCTTGGTGCGCTCGAACTTACCCTT
>NZ_JAJNOF010000033.1:0-1868 GCF_027854495.1 Stenotrophomonas sp. PI_27 | reverse complement strand
TCAGCGGCCGGTCAACATGATGTTCCAGTCCTATGCCCTGTTCCCGCACATGACGGTGGAGCAGAACATTGCCTTTGGCCTGAAGCAGGACGGCCTGGGCAAGGACGCGATCAGCAAGCGCGTGGACGAGATGCTGGACTGGGTGCAGATGGCCACATGCCGATGCCAACCTTGACCCCGCTGGCGGTTTAAGCGTCCGTAGCGACCCGACCATCTACCTGCCGCCTGACGTGGCCGAGAAGATGTTTACCTATTCGATCTACACGCCGAATACCGACAAGCTCTACACCCGGCTGTGAGTCGGGGTGAAGATCGGGCGTTGAGCGCTGGTTGGGAGGCGCGGGTGATTGCCGACCGTTGGTCAGCGCGCCTTTAGATGAAGGCGCATGCCGTGCAGTCAAGCAGCGATGGAAGCAGCCCATGATGGAAAGCGCAGTGGGGGGCGCAGGAGTGAAGCGGGTGCAGACACGTCTCCCTAGCCGAGAATTCCTTGGAGCAGGGCTGCACTGCAAAAATTCTGAAAATGGCGAGTGGATCAGCATTCGTTCGTCGATTTCTTGCATTTTCATTCTCATGTCACTGATGCTTGTTGTCCATCCACCTCAAGGAAGTGAATAATGAAGGCCATATCCTGGATCGGTTCCGTAGTCATATTTCTGGCCGGGGCTGCTTCGGCAAATGCGCAATTGTCCGTGCAAATGAAGCAGGCAGCAGGAGCCGCAATGGCTGACGTAGTGGTCCACGTCACCTACATCAATTCGGGCGCAGTGGCGCTCAGCATTCCCGAGAGGGGGCTACCCAGAGTCCTGCAGGATGGAAGGCTGTGGAATGATGCGTTTCTTGTCGTTTCGCAGGATGGAGATGCAGCTGCATATCGCGGAATCATTGCCCACCTGAGTGCCGCCGCTCGAGAGAAAACGCTGACGCTGGAGCCTGGACAGCGGCTTGTTCGACAGGTCAATCTTTCCCTGAACTATGAGCTTCGTCCGGGTCAGACATACAAGATTTCCGCTCCGATTCTTAGATACCGGATTCTTGACGGTACGGAGACTGCGGGAGCGGCCGCGATCGACAAGGAGGCTTCCACATCTCCCGTCTCGTTGCTGATCGTGGCTCCGCTGCCTCGTGCAGGCCAGCGCGCCGAAACTGCGCCGCAGGAAGCATCCCGAGTGGCATCTTGCCCGCCAGCCCGATTAAAGGAGGTAACGGCGGGAGTTGCCGCTGCGGCGGGTATCGCCCGCAGTTCGAAGAACTATCTGGAGTCGCTTTATGGATACGAGTTTGGAGAATCATCCATTATCGTGACGTTCAAAGAGACTGCTCGCTACAGGTCGTGGTTCGGTGAGCATGGCGATCCTAACATCGCAAATCCGGTCAATGACCGGATCAGAAAGACAGTCTCGGGAGTCGCTACCCGGTTCGCATTGCTCAAGCAACCTTCTTGCGATTGCCCGGAAGAGATGGTTGGAGACACCAATGCTTGGATCTCCATTGCAGTTCCCTATGTTGTGAATTATTGCCCACGTTTTTTCGATCTCCCGGTAGGTCCCAATGTGCCCTCTGGGTCAAAGGCGGCGACCATCTACCATGAAGTAACTCATTTTTCCGATACCTTCGCACTTGGAACGACCGATCTGGACGAGCAGTTTCCAAGCCCGGAAGACGCGCGCTACGTCGCTAGGACGGCGCGAGACCTGGCATCTGAGCATTCATACGGATACGAGTACTTCGCTGACAATCATGGCAATGAGAACTGATCGGCGGCGCATGAAGGGTGGTGTTACTTTGTAACGATCGTATTGGTGCGTGGGGTAGCGGGCGGCAATGACGGGTCCGCGGCCGATGCATCGGCGTCCTCTTGCCAGCTC
>NZ_JAJNOF010000032.1:0-2831 GCF_027854495.1 Stenotrophomonas sp. PI_27 | reverse complement strand
GCCGGCGGCCAGGGTGATGCTGGAGGCGCTGGCCTGGATCTGGCCAACAATCTGGGTCAGCTGGGTGACGGTGGTGTTGGCATCGTCGCGCATCCGTGCGAACACGCCCTGGTAGTCGCCGTGCATGCGTGCGGTCAGGTCACCCTCGGCGATCGCCGACAGCAGCTGCGAGAGCTTGCCGAGGTTGTCATCGCTGACCGCCATCATCGCGTTGAGGTTTTCCAGCATCAGGCGGAAATCGTGATCGAAACGCTGCGCGTCGCCACGGCGGCTGAAGTCGCCCGCCGCGGCGGCACTGGCCAGCTGCTTGATTTCGGCATTGATGCGGCCGAGGTTGGCCTTGACCGTGTCGACGGTGCGGGTCATCGCGGCCTTTTCGCCGGGATAGCGCGCGATGTCGCGGCTGAGATCACCGACCGCGTACTGCTGCACCACGTCCAGCACGTCGTGCAGGGTCTGCACGTGGCTGCCGACCAGCGCGTTGGTTTCCTGCACCATCAAGCCGTACTCGCCCGGGAAGGCACTGGCATCGATGCGATAGCTCAGTTCGCCGGCATCGTGGCGGCGGGCCATCTCGCGCTGGCCGCTGATCACCGCGTGCAGCTGCTGCTGCATGCCTGACATGGCCTCCAGCAGGCGGCCCGGTTCGTCGTGCGGCTGCGGGCCGATGTGGCTGTCCAGGCGACCGCTGGCGATGCCTTCGGCCACGGCGGTGGCCTGCTTGAGCGGTCGTGCGATGCGGTTGCCGATGACCCAGCTCAGGGCGAGAACGATCAGCACGAGCAGGCCACCGGAGAGCGCCATGATGGCGGTGAACACCAGTGCCTGCTTCTGCACGTCGTCCATGTAGACGCCGCTGCTGACCACCCAGTTCCAGGGCGCGAACAGGCCGGCGTAGGCGACCTTTTCTACGTCGCCCTTGCTTCCCGGCTTGGCCCAGCGGTAGTTGACGAAGCCGCCGCCGGCGCGGGCGGCCTGGACCTGGTCGTAGTAGATGCGCACGCCGTCGTCGGTGCGGAAGTCCTTCATGTCCTTGCCGACCAGGTCCTTGCGGAACGGGTGCATCAGCAGCGTGTAGCCGGTGTCGTAGACGTTGAAGTAGTAGGTGTCGTTCTCGGCGCGCATCACCTCCAGCGCCTGCAGCGCAGCGGCCTTGGCCGCCGCTTCGCTGAGCTCGCCGGTGCCGGCCAGGCGGTGGTAGTGCTGCAGGATGCCGTAGCTCAGTTCGACCTGGGTCTTCAGCGCGGTCTTGCGGGTCTCGGTGAGGTCCAGGTACTGCATGCGGGCGGCGATCACCGAGAGCGCGATCACGCCGAGCGCGATGAGCAGCGTCAGCAGGTTGAGCTTGCGCCGGACGGAAAGATTGCTGAAGTAGTGTTGCCAGCGATGCAGGAGATTCATCGAGCAGGACCAGGTCGAAGCGGGCGGGCGGCGCCGAGCCGGTCATCGGCGGTACACGCCGTGACAACCCCGTTATCGGCCGTTGCGGCGGGGGATTGAGGCGTGCTGTCGGAACGTATTCAGGTTTCCTTGCAGCGGCGGCTGCGGCGCTGCCTGCGGCAGGCTGGTTTTGAAGCAACAACAGCGGCAACGGCAACGGCAAAGGCAGTTGGTCGGCTCTGAATTTTCAGTGGGTGGCTGGGTCGGGGTGGGCTGGCGGGACACGCCGTAAACCCGTCCTTGGGGGCTCGATGGCGCCATCCATGGCGCCAACGGTCCCGCCAGCCCACCCCGACCCAGCCCTCCCGGCATTTCGGTGTCGGACGGCAAGAGCGTTGAGTTTCCAGGTGGAAAGAGGGGTCAGATCCGTTTTCCTGCGGAAAACGGATCTGACCCCGGATGCGGTGCGGCTGTTGCTCTTGCTCTTCTTTTTTCAATCCGGGGTGGACGCGCACGGAAAGTGTCCGTGGCCGGGAGGATGGGTTGCGCAGGGGCGTGAGCCGCATGGATGCGGCGACCGAGCTTACATGGACGTACTTGCAGCGTCCCCTGCGCAACCCATCCTCCCGGCCCAAACGAAGGAAATCCGCCGCTCTCAGCGACCACCCCGAGGGGCTTCGCCGTTGGCTGGATACCCCGATACCCCGTAAACGAAAACGCCCCAGCACAGGGCCAGGGCGTTCTCGCAGATCAGGTCAGGCAGGTATCAGAATTCCTGCCAGTCTCCGTCGGCCAGTTCGGTGGCCATCGGGCGACCACCCGCCGTGCGGCGGGCCGGCGGGGCAGCCGGGGCCGGGGCAGCCGCCGCAGCAGCACGCGGGGCCGGTGCGGTGACGCGCGGGGCGGTCACCACGTCGGCTTCGTCGACCACGAAGATCGACACCGCTTCGCTGAGGTGGCCAGCCTGTTCTTCCATCGCCCGTGCGGCGGCCGTGGCTTCTTCCACCAGTGCGGCGTTCTGCTGGGTGGTTTCGTCCATCTGCACCACGGTCTGGTTGACCTGCTCGATGCCGGCCGACTGCTCCTGCGAAGCGGCGGAGATCTCGGCCATGATGTCGGTCACGCGCTGCACCGAGGCGACGATCTCGCCCATGGTCGCGCCGGCCTTGTGCACCAGGGCCGAGCCGTCGTTGACCTTGCCGACCGAGTCGTCGATCAGGCCCTTGATCTCCTTGGCGGCCGCGGCCGAGCGCTGGGCGAGGGTACGCACTTCGCTGGCGACCACGGCGAAACCGCGGCCCTGCTCACCGGCACGCGCGGCTTCCACCGCGGCGTTCAGCGCCAGGATGTTGGTCTGGAAGGCGATGCCATCGATGACGCTGATGATCTCGGCGATCTTCTTCGACGAGGCTTCGATGGCCGACATGGTGGTGACCACCTGGCCGACCACT
>NZ_JAJNOF010000031.1:0-4271 GCF_027854495.1 Stenotrophomonas sp. PI_27 | reverse complement strand
TGAGATCGTCGCCTCGGTGCAGCGCGTGACCGACATCATGGCCGAGATCTCGGCCGCCTCGCAGGAACAGAGCGCCGGCATCGAGCAGGTCAACCAGACCGTGGTGCAGATGGACGAAACCACCCAGCAGAACGCCGCGCTGGTGGAAGAAGCCACGGCCGCCGCACGCGCCATGGAAGACCAGGCCGTGCAGCTGGGTGAAGCCGTCGCCCGCTTCCGGCTTGCATCGCAGGGCACGGCGGCCATCCCGCCACGCCCGCTGGCCGCACCGGTACCGCGACAGGTGGCAGCCGCCGCACCAGCCGCAAGGCCGGCCCCGGCACGTGCGCTGCGCACGGCAACGGCCCAGCTGGCGCTGGCCGCGGACGGCGACTGGCAGGAATTCTGACAGAACCACGGGGCCAGATCCCTTTCCCGCGGGAAAGGGATCTGACCCCTTACGCGTGGAAAGTGATGCAAATCCCACTTCATAATCCGGTGCAGGAGCCGATATCTCCATCGAGCCTCGCGCCAACGCGTGCTGGCGCCCGCCCCTGACCGTAGATTCCATGTCCGACGGCAACGACACTGCAGTGCATGATGGCCACGCGGCTGATACCGCTGACGAGCGCTTCCTGGTCCGCAACCCGCGCCAGCTGCGCCAGCTGCTGCGGTCGCTGATCGACCAGCGGTCGCTGATCAACGCGCACATCGACGGCCGCGACCGCTCCTTCCCTACCGCCCTGCTCGACCTCGACGAAGACGAGGACACCCTGCTGCTCGATGGCAGCCCGCAGGAGGCCGCCAACCGCGCCGCCGAGCAGGCCGATCACCTGCTGTGCTTCGCCCAGCTCGAACGGGTGCTGGTGCGCTTCCGCCTGCACCAGCTGCAGCGTGTGGACAACGACGGCCACATCGCCTTCCGTGCCCCGCTGCCGGAGGAACTGGTGCACCTGCAGCGCCGCGAGCTGTACCGGCTGGAGACGCCGGTCACCGACTCGCCCCACCTGCTGCTGCCGCCTGATGAAGCGCGCGCCGAAGCCCTGTCGATGCGCGTGGTGGACATCAGCGGCGGTGGCCTGGCCGTGGTGGTGCCCAACGACTGTGCCGTGTTCGGCCTGCAGAAGCGCTATCCGGCACATCTCTCGCTGCCCGACGGCCCCGACCTGGACATCGAGCTGGTGGTCTGCAACCTGCTGCCGCAGCGCCAGCCCAACGGCATCGAGGTCAAGCGCGTGGGCATGCGCTTCGAACGCCTGCCGCGCGGCGCCGACAGCGCCATCCAGCGCTACATCTTCCGCATCGACCGCCAGCGCAAGGCACGCCGCAACGGCGAGCTCTGAGGCCCGGCCAACGGGTAGTGCCGGCCGCTGGCCGGCAACTTGGCGACAATGCGGGTACGGCCATTGCCGGCCAGCGGCCGGCACTACCGATCTCCGGTCGATCCACGCCATGCGTGGATGCCCCCACCCTCCCAGGTAGATCCACGCCATGCGTGGATGCCCCCACCCTCCCAGGTAGATCCACGCCATGCGTGGATGCCCTTTCCCCGGCACCTAAAGTCCCCCCCAGCGGCGCCGATATCGAGCCTGACACCGGGATTTCCGGCTGAACCAGGACCCCTCGATGAACGACAAGACCCGCTCCGCCGCCAGCGCCGGTGGCGAATTCCTCAGCTTCACCCTTGGCGCCGAGCACTACGGCGTGGACATCCTCAAGGTGCAGGAGATCCGTGGCTACGACGCCGTCACCCGCGTTCCGGACGCCCCGGACTACATCAAGGGCGTGATCAACCTGCGTGGCACCATCGTCCCGGTCATCGACCTGCGCCTGAAGCTGCGCCTGGACAACGCCCGCTATGACGCGTTCACCGTGATGATCGTGCTGAACGTGGAAGACCGCGTGGTCGGCATCGTCGTCGACAGCGTCTCCGACGTGATCCCGCTGTCGGCCGAGCAGATCCGCCCGACCCCGGAATTCGGCGCGGCCGTCGACACCCGTTTCATCTCCGGCATCGGCACCCACGACGATCGCATGCTGATCCTGCTGGACATCGAGACCCTGCTCGACAGCGCCGACATGGGCCAGGCCAGCCTTGCCGAAGACGTCGCTGCCTGAGTAAACGGAACTGCTTCACGTTCCAGTCACAAAACCCTTCAGTTCCCTTCGGCGGTGCCGATAGGGGGACAGAAGCCGGTCGCGCAGGAGCGCGCAGGACCGGCCCGATCGTTACCATCCCCGGAGATACCCTCGATGAAGTCCCTGTTTGCGTTCGTCTCGGCCGCTGTCCTGGCCACCACCGCCGCCTCCGCTTTCGCCCAGTCGGCCGACATGATCCCGCCGGAAATGGCGCCGCGTTCGGTCGGCAAGGACGGCATGGTCTGCGGCAAGGTCGAAAAGGCCCGTTACGCAGAAGGCTCCGAAGGCCAGCCGACCTTCCTGTACATGGGCGGCGCCTTCCCGCGCCACACCTTCTCGGCGCGCATCGCCGGCGAGAACCGCGGCAAGTTCTCCTTCCCGCTGGAAACCCTGGAAGGCAAGACCGTCTGCGTGATCGGCAAGATCCAGCGCGACGCCTCGCGCGCGGAAATCGAAGTCAGCTCGCCGGCTGGGCTGAAGCTGGCCAACATCAAGTAATCCGCCGTTCGTCGGACCACGCCGGGCCTGGTCCTGGCGTGGTTTCTGCTGCAACCGGGCCCGATGCCCGGGCGCGTCTGCCTTAGGAGCTCGCAACGCCCATGCCGTGGATCAACAACCTGAAACTGATGCCGAAACTGCTGCTGACTTTCGGCGTCCTCCTGCTGGTGATGCTGCTGCAGGGCATCGTCGCCTATCGCGGCCTGCATTCGCTGAACAACGTGACCACCGAGCTGGCCGGTTCGCGCATGGAGAGCATCCGCATGGCCGGCGAGATGCGCGGCATGCTGGGCGAGTACCGCAATGCCGCTTACCAGCAGCTGATCCGCGCCAGCGATGACGTCAAGTCCGATGCGCGCAAGCAGGGTGTCGACCTGCGCGCCAGCATGGACAAGTCGATCAAGGAGTATCCGAAGCTGGTCGACAATCCGCAGCAGAAGAAGCTGTTCGACGCCTTCGCCAAGGAATGGAAGGACGCGCTGGCGTCCTATGACAGCGTCACCGAGATGCTGGAACTGGACCTGCCGGACGACGCCATCGATACCTTCGTCGGCGAGACCCGCACCAAGCACCGCAAGGCCGCCTCGGCGCTGGAGGCGCTGATCGCCGAAGACAACCGCCTCGCCCGCGCGTCGCGCGATGAGGCTGCATCCACCTACTCCGCCTCGGCCGTGCTGACCGTGATCGCCCTGCTGGGCGGCGCCGCGCTCGGCCTGGTGCTGGTGTGGCTGTTTGCCCGTGCCCTGGTGGGCAGCGTGCGTGGCGCCGTGTCGGTCGCCAACGACGTGGCCGGTGGCAAGCTCGATGGCCACATCGATGTCAGCCGCCAGGACGAAGTGGGCGAACTGATGCAGGCCATGCAGCGCATGCAACGCGACCTGCGCGAGCGCATCGAGACCGACCAGGCGATCGCCCGCGAGAACCTGCGCATCCGTACCGCGCTGGATTACAGCTCGACCGGCGTCTACCTGACCGATACCAGCAACACCATCGTCTACAGCAACCGCGCCCTGCAGCAGACCCTGAGCCAGTACCAGGACGAACTGCGCCGTGACCTGCCGGACTTCGACGCCCAGGCCCCGCTGATCGGCAAGCCGGTCACCGTGCTTGAGCACCGCGGCGAGATGGACCAGACCCTGCTGAACAACCTGAAGGCACACGGTGTCGCCCGTCGCCCGATGCAGTACGGCGATGCCCAGTTCGCCCAGGTGGTCTCGACCATCCGCAACGAAGGCGGCGACACCGTCGGCTACGTGGTGGAGTGGCGTGACCGCACCCAGGAAGCGCAGGTTGAAGCCGAAGTCGCCCGCGTGATTGCCCAGGCCGCCGCCGGCGACCTGTCCGGCCGCATCGACGCCTCCGACAAGGAGGGCTTCTTCCTGCAGCTGGCCCAGCAGATCAACGGCCTGCTGGACGCCAACGCCGGCAGCATCGAGCAGGTCTCGGGCCTGCTGGCCGCACTGTCGCAGGGTGACCTGACCGTGCGCATGCAGGGCGATTACCAGGGCGTGTTCGCACGGATGCGCGACGACGCCAACGCCACCGCCGCACAGCTCAGCGAGATCGTCACCCGCATCAAGCAGTCCAGCCGCGCGATCAGCTCCGCCGCCGGTGAAATCGCCTCCGGCAACAGCGACCTGTCGCGCCGTACCGAG
>NZ_JAJNOF010000030.1:2500-5344 GCF_027854495.1 Stenotrophomonas sp. PI_27 | reverse complement strand
GCGTTTCACTTCCGAGTTCGGGATGGGATCGGGTGGTTCCACAGCGCTAATTTCACCAGGGAGGCTTTTGGAGAGTCGCACTCGTCCCTAGGGACAAGGCGCCAGCCTCGCATAGTTCTTGTGACGTAGCGTGCACTTGGATGCTCTTACGACGCTGTCGTAAAGCCAAGGCAACTTGAGGTTATATGGTCAAGCCGCACGGATCATTAGTATCAGTTAGCTCAATACATTGCTGTACTTACACACCTGACCTATCAACCACGTAGTCTACATGGTTCCTTCAGGGGGCTTGTGCCCCGGGAGATCTCATCTTGAGGCGCGCTTCCCGCTTAGATGCTTTCAGCGGTTATCGCTTCCGAACATAGCTACCCGGCAATGCCACTGGCGTGACAACCGGAACACCAGAGGTTCGTCCACTCCGGTCCTCTCGTACTAGGAGCAGCCCCTCTCAAATCTCCAACGCCCATGGCAGATAGGGACCGAACTGTCTCACGACGTTCTGAACCCAGCTCGCGTACCACTTTAAATGGCGAACAGCCATACCCTTGGGACCGACTACAGCCCCAGGATGTGATGAGCCGACATCGAGGTGCCAAACACCGCCGTCGATATGAACTCTTGGGCGGTATCAGCCTGTTATCCCCGGAGTACCTTTTATCCGTTGAGCGATGGCCCTTCCATACAGAACCACCGGATCACTAAGTCCTAGTTTCCTACCTGCTTGATCCGTCGATCTTGCAGTCAAGCACGCTTATGCCTTTGCACACAGTGCGCGATGTCCGACCGCGCTGAGCGTACCTTCGAGCTCCTCCGTTACTCTTTAGGAGGAGACCGCCCCAGTCAAACTACCCACCATACACGGTCCCCGACCCAGATAATGGGCCTAGGTTAGAACGTCAAGCACGACAGGGTGGTATTTCAAGGATGGCTCCGCCACAGCTAGCGCCATGGTTTCATAGCCTCCCACCTATCCTACACAGACGAACTCAACGTTCAGTGTAAAGCTATAGTAAAGGTTCACGGGGTCTTTCCGTCTTGCCACGGGAACGCTGCATCTTCACAGCGATTTCAATTTCACTGAGTCTCGGGTGGAGACAGCGCCGCTGTCGTTACGCCATTCGTGCAGGTCGGAACTTACCCGACAAGGAATTTCGCTACCTTAGGACCGTTATAGTTACGGCCGCCGTTTACTGGGGCTTCGATCAAGAGCTTCGCCTTGCGGCTGACCCCATCAATTAACCTTCCAGCACCGGGCAGGCGTCACACCCTATACGTCCACTTTCGTGTTTGCAGAGTGCTGTGTTTTTGATAAACAGTCGCAGCGGCCTGGTTACTGCGACCCTCTTCAGCTATAGCTCGCACGAGCCACCAAAAAGGGTGCACCTTCTCCCGAAGTTACGGTGCCATGTTGCCTAGTTCCTTCACCCGAGTTCTCTCAAGCGCCTGAGAATTCTCATCCTACCCACCTGTGTCGGTTTACGGTACGGTCTGCGTAAGCTGAAGCTTAGGAGCTTTTCCTGGAAGCGTGGTATCAGTGACTTCGCCTTAAAGGCTCGTCTCGGTGCTCGGTCTTAAAGGATCCCGGATTTGCCAAAGATCCAAACCTACCGCCTTTCCCCAGGACAACCAACGCCTGGTACACCTAACCTTCTCCGTCCCTCCATCGCACTTACGCGAGGTGCAGGAATATTAACCTGCTTCCCATCGACTACGACTTTCGTCCTCGCCTTAGGGGCCGACTCACCCTGCGCCGATTAACGTTGCGCAAGGAAACCTTGGGCTTTCGGCGTGCGGGTTTTTCACCCGCATTATCGTTACTCATGTCAGCATTCGCACTTCCGATACCTCCAGCAGACTTCTCAATCCACCTTCAACGGCTTACGGAACGCTCCTCTACCGCGCATAACAAAGTTATGCACCCCAAGCTTCGGTTCTGTGCTTAGCCCCGTTAAATCTTCCCCGCAGACCGACTCGACCAGTGAGCTATTACGCTTTCTTTAAAGGGTGGCTGCTTCTAAGCCAACCTCCTGGCTGTCTGTGCCTTTCCACATGGTTTTCCACTTAGCACAAAATTTGGGACCTTAGCTGTGGGTCTGGGTTGTTTCCCTTTTCACGACGGACGTTAGCACCCGCCGTGTGTCTCCCATACAGTCCGTCTCGGTATTCGGAGTTTGCAATGGTTTGGTAAGTCGCGATGACCCCCTAGCCATAACAGTGCTCTACCCCCGAGAGGATACATATGAGGCGCTACCTAAATAGCTTTCGAGGAGAACCAGCTATCTCCGGGTTCGATTAGCTTTTCACTCCTAATCACACCTCATCCCCTACCTTTGCAACGGGAGTGGGTTCGGGCCTCCAGTGCGTGTTACCGCACCTTCACCCTGGGCATGACTAGATCACCCGGTTTCGGGTCTACTGCCCGCGACTATGCGCCCTTATCAGACTCGGTTTCCCTTCGCCTCCCCTATACGGTTAAGCTTGCCACGAACAGTAAGTCGCTGACCCATTATACAAAAGGTACGCAGTCACTCCTTGCGGAGCTCCTACTGCTTGTACGCACACGGTTTCAGGTTCTATTTCACTCCCCTCTCCGGGGTTCTTTTCGCCTTTCCCTCACGGTACTGGTTCACTATCGGTCGGTCAGTAGTATTTAGCCTTGGAGGATGGTCCCCCCATGTTCAGACAGGGTTTCACGTGCCCCGCCCTACTCGTCTTCACTGAAATGGCCCTTTCAGATACAGGGCTATCACCTTCTATGGCCGCTCTTTCCAGAGCGTTTTCCTAGAACCAAATCAGCTTAAGGGCTAGTCCGCGTTCGCTCGTCGCTACTTACGGAATCTCGGT